>LN554853.1 GCA_000953735.1 Moritella viscosa
TAAATGTAATTTATGTTTTGTTTAAATGTAATTTATGTTTTGTTTAATTTTCCCTTTAACAAAAGGGAAAAAATAGTTTACACTTTGTTAAAACCATCATTTAACAAAGTGTAGCATTTGACTTTACTTTTTTTTATGGTTCAATGTAAATAGATGTTAAACAACGGAGATTAAAAAAATGGATAATGAAGAAAAAAACAAGTTAGCGTTAAATCAAAAACGTAGAAAAAAACCATCTAAGAAGACCGTAAGCACAAAATCTACAAAGGTATCTACTACTCAATATATAAACAAAGAAACAGGCGAACTAGAGACATTTAACGTCATTGAAGAGCATGATCAAGACTTCAACTTTGAAAAAATATGGCTAGGTCATTTACTTGAAAGTTTAGAGGTCTTGGGCAATGCAAAAATCAAAGTTTTAAATTACTTATTAGCAAATAAAAATAGTGATAATCAAATTATAGGAACTCAAAGAGTCATTGCTGCTGGTGTCGGTGTAAGTTTACCAGTAGTAAACGAAACGATAAAAAAACTAGTTGAAGCAAAAGCAATTAAAAAAGTAAGCTCAGGCGTTTTAATGCTAAATCCAGAGATTATTTTCAAAGGTAAGCACAACAAAAGAATGAATATATTATTGAAATACACAAAATCAGAAACCATAGAAAACAAAAATAAAGGAGAAGAATAAATGAATATATACAGAAACAATTCAGTGGTTAAAGCGTTTACGAACAAGCCAGCGAATGAAGAAATTATTGAAGAATCAAAATATAATGAACGGTTAAAAGGCTTTATAATCGATCTTTACGAAGGTACGGCATTCGTTGTAAACGACATGGTTTCAATGGACGAGAAATGCTATGGAATGGCTATTTGGACGTTAACCAACGTATATCCTAATGAAGATTTTTATCAAAATGTTAAAAACGGAGAAAAATAATGATTTTAGAAAAAGACGAAATTAAAAAATTAAGCAAATTATTTTCAGAGTGGTCAAAAGATTTTGAAGCTGCAGGAGACATTGAAGATTATACAACTTATAAATCAATATCGAAGAAATTATCAAACAATAAGTACAATATGTTCTTAGCTTATAGCTCAATCCCTGAAAAAATAATGACTATAATTCATGAAAAATCGTTAACAATGGGACTTGTAAATGATGAGATCGGATTAGAATATATTGAAGCGTCAAGAATAATTTTAAAACTTCAAAAATTGCAAAAAAGTTGTTAAATTCGAGTGCAATCAAAATGGGATTTTGATTGTTTAAAACTGTAATTTGATAATCGGACATAATTATGAAAATTACGATGAAAGAAATAAAAGATTTCTATTTAGACCAATTTTTTGAAAAAATAAAAACTGAAAATACGCCTTATTCTGGGCGTATTTACAAAATTGGTGATGACCTGCCACTTTCAAGACAGCAGTTAGAAATAAAGTATCTACATGATAAAAATAGATTGAGATAATTCTAATAATAAGATTATTTAAGTAACTTAACTTTTTCTTTAAGAAACTCAGATTCAGTCAATGTTCCATTATCATATAATAGTTTTATTTTAGACAATTGATCATATTTATTTTCGTTATTCCTGATCACCTTGTCCTTAGTTATACAGGTGAATATTATTTCAATTCGAGGGAAGTTCCCTAATATATAAGGTGGGGATGCCGTATGTTCACTTAATTTAAACATTTTTGTTTCTTCACTTTGATTTCGACAAAAATCATCCGCTCTTTTTGTTGCAGAACGCCTAATGCCACCAGTCCCGCTAAACCCTGTTGAAGCTTGATGGAAAATCCGATACTGATCTCCTTCATATTGTTTTTCAGAAATATAAAAATCTTTCCCCTTAAAAACAGCATCTTCAAAATGAGATTTACTTTCATTAACTCTTTCTATTGGAGACATATGAGAACAACCAAATAGAAATATTAATGGTATATATAGAATTATTTTTTTCATGATCCGTATAATGCATTGTGTTAAAAAATATTTATAATAAACTATTCGATATTTAAGGATATTACAAATTGAATCACTATCTACTTACAATACTAGCCATTTTAACCCTTACAGCTTGCCAAAGCACTGGCGTTGTTCCAATGGATCATGGGAATTATATGATAGGTAAAAAGGACGGATCACCTGGTTTAGGTGTTTCACTTAGTAATAAAGGAAGTGTTTACCAAGAAGCTAATACCTTTTGCCATAAAAATTATCTTGAAGTAGAAACTATTAACCTAACCGTTTCACCTGCATCATTTGCTAAACTCGGTTCAACCGAATTAGAGTTTAAATGCATAAAAAAGAGTGATTAGTTCTTCGATCTTGTCCTTGTTCTCCTCTTTTTTGTCTTTTCTTTTATTTTTTCTAACTGATAAGTAACTTTGGATTCGTCTTTAAGATCTTGAAGTAATTGTTCTTCATTACTTGCTATAATGACAAGTCTGTCGGCTACTCTTGGTAGTTTTACACTCATATCTATAATTACTTTTGCACTTCGTGCGGCTCGCTTTTCAAGCTCGTACTTCTGGTTAGAGCGAACTGATTTTATCCATTCAGATAAAATAGATTTAGCATAATTTATAGATTTTTTAAATGCGTTATGTTCTTCTTTTAATTTCAACCGTTCAATTTTTATTTCAGATTTTTTATTTTTAAAATCTTGATTTAATTTGTCTTGTTTCTGATCTAAAAGATTATCTCTTTTTTCTGCTTCTTCTGCTCTTGAAACGTGGAGCGGCTTATCTCCAACATTTTCATTCAGTGGTACATATAAATTATTATCTTCTTTTAAAACATGCTTCACGGCCTTATTAAAGCCTTTTTTCATTGAGTAAGTACCTTGATATTGGCTTATCGGTTTTATTACTTTTCCGTCAATAACATTCCCAACCAAAATATGAATATGACTTGATTTATTGACTGAATTACTTTCATCATGCAAAACAACCACAGAGTTTTTTTGAATTTTTTCAAATGGCATATCAATATCTTTTGCAAGTTCCATTAATGAAATAGCTGCTATTTTTTGCCATTCTTTTTTAGTAGTAGGTTGTTGAATATTTCTTGGAATAGATAAAACAAAACTCGTTGCTAAATTAGAAA
Organism: Moritella viscosa; assembly: GCA_000953735.1. Taxonomy (NCBI): domain Bacteria; kingdom Pseudomonadati; phylum Pseudomonadota; class Gammaproteobacteria; order Alteromonadales; family Moritellaceae; genus Moritella; species Moritella viscosa. The sequence goes on from LN554853.1 coordinate 3,122, forward strand.
CCCCGCCGCCCCTCAAACCATTCTCACGCCTATATTCTTTTCTTTCGTCAATTTCAGTCAGAATGTTATTTAACTTATCAGGTGAGCTATTTAGATCGACAATTTCAGAATAAAAATGACTTGATCGCTTTTCATTAAATAAATAATTAAAATGATTAATTAATCCTATGTCTTTTTTCTTAATCTGTTTGGTTTTAACAGTCCAATTCTTAATAGCCATAAATGCAATTTCCTATATATCTATTTTCAATAGACCATATCTAAAAATATTGTCAAAAATGACTGACTAATTAGTTACTGTTCAAGATAGGGGCTTTAACTTCGTTAAACCTTCGCATCGCTACGCTTGCCCCTCTTGCGGGTGGATAAATCCCCCTCGACCCCCTCACTTCGTTCGCCTGTTACACTCTCGCAAGCTCACAAAATCAAGAAAGGTCAAAACACGGTTTAGCAGGAAAGAGGTAACGCCTTCGGCTATTGCTGAAAAGAAAGGTCAAGACCACTGAGCAGCGTTTTAAGCCATTTCAATTCATCACCTGAGCCAAGGCTCAACTAATTCATTTAAACGCCTAAAAACATCGTTCTACGAACTTGCCCTACTCAGAAAAGCCGCTTGCGGCAATGCCCTGGCGAAATTAGCCGATGCACTTATGAAACTCGATTTTGATGATCGGGTTTCTTTTTGCCCGATTGTCAAAATGAGTAGGCAAGCTCACGCAGTGAGTGCGGCAGTTATAACTAATAATTTCTCTATGTATATATACATAGAATAGAGAGGCGTTTTTTAAAACACACGATAAAGCCCTACACGACAAGCTTTAGCCCACCTTTGCTTGTTTAACTTTCCTTTATGTTTTGTTTAATTTTCCTTTATGTTTTGTTAAAGCCAGAGTTAAACAAGATTAGCTTAATATTAATTATTTCTATCTTTTTTTGTT
>LN554854.1 GCA_000953735.1 Moritella viscosa
AATCCAACAATGCCACTCACCAAACCTGATATATTCAAAGATCTTCAATCGCTATAAATATTTTGAATTATGAGCACTGTAGATGCTGTTTTGCATCGAAAGGGCGACCAAGCGTAGCGCGGTAGTTAATGAACTGAATTTAAATGTTACTTAGTAATAAATATTACGCTATGGAAATATATTTTACGATAGAATCGATAAATGGACGCATAATCTAGGCAAAAAACAGGTTTTGCAGGGTGAAAAGATAAAATCGTCTTTCGCTATACGCAATAAATCAAATTTGGCATTTGATTGTGTTTAATTGGAATTTGATGTTAAAATCAAAACTTAAATATGATGTGTCAAAGTTTGATTATGAGGTGTTTATGGAATTAAAAGAAATGCAGGCGGCATTCGATGCCGGTGGATTAGTTTCTGTTACCGTTTTTAGAGCGCCATTAGTAGGCGGATATATGCTTTCAGTAAAAACAAAAAAGGGAAGTGATCACCCGATGACATCTCAACGAGATACAAAAGGTCATCCAAGAGGGTTTAAAACTATCGATGCCGCAGTGGCCAACGCTAGAAAAGTTGGATTTACTAAGATCACTGTCGAACTAGATTAATTTATCGTGCGCTACGCGCTTAAATTTAAAGTGGGTGGGTAATGCCTGGTTAAAATTCACGTAGCAGCGAATATAAGATTTATATGTTTATCGCTCAATCCCCGTTTAGGCTTTTTAACTAAATCGGTCATCAATTTCAAACTGTAGATATAGGCAAAGTAATTCATCTGCACGTTGTTCTTATTATCCCCTACATTTTTTGACACCCCACGCTAAATTGATAAATCAATTTAATGGTTGCTTGTTGTGATTAACACCTTATTTTTCAGTAGCTTAGTTTTGCAAAGCTAGTATTCTTTATTTTTTGTTTTCTATCTTTTATTCACATTTAATCGTCATTATCCCGCTGTGTTTTCGCTCCATTTTAAGCGGGAATACAGCGGGGCCATATAGGCAAAGGGTTCGCTCTATTTTCGCTCTATTTTCGCTTGTAAATCGCTGTATTATCGCTGTGTTTTTGCTTGATTTCCGCTGTGTTTGATAAAACCGCTTAATAACCGCTTATTTTACCAATGCGGATATATACATTTTTTATTAAAAAACATCATAAAGGGGTGATTTTATGAAGGGTAAAACATTTAGATCTGACTTTAATTCAGAGGTGACATCCAAGATCGAGCTTTTTAAAAAGAAAGAGGGGTTGAGTACCGATTCTGCTGCTATCAAAAAATTAGTGACATTCGCCTTAGATATTATGGAGCGGTCAACTGATGCCCCACCTGTTTCAAACCGTCAGTTGTTAGAGGAAATATTTGCCGTTACAAGAGAGAATTGGGCTGTGGCATGTCAGACTCATACTTTTTCTTATCCAGATGAAGGTGTCTCAAAAAAAACATATATGATTCAAAAGAAATGCAGACTACTGCTAGATCAATTGGTCGGGAGCAAGTTGAAAAATTCTTAGCTGGTCAGGATACTATTATGGCTAAAAATTAGCTGTAACCAGTTCGCTAGATTTTACGTAGCGAACTATTTACACGACCTGATCTTACATAACATGCGTTATGCGCAGTGGGGTTAGAGCTCTTTAACTGTCTATGTCATATTTGGACGAAACTGATTTAGACCTTAAGCCTCATAAGGATGCTATTCGTATTACTGAAAGTATAGTTAAATTGAGATTGACGCCTCGGTAGTGAGCTACGCTTTTAGCGATCCATTGACCGACTTGTTTAGCTAGCCTTTTAACACCCTGAGTTTATAGTTGTGATTATAGGCTTACCCAATGTTTGCCAATGATATAAAAAATAACAATTAGTTGCTTTAACCTCACTCTCCGTTGGCTCATCTTTATTGAGTATGCTTTTTGGGGTGGCAATAACAGCATAGCCACCATTTGAGTTATAAATACGATAAGCCCAGTCGTTAATATTTAGGCCCGCACCTTCAAATACCTCTGGAGGTGATGAATAATCAGCTGAAAATCCATTTTCTGTTGCTGTTGCTGCCCAAGGTTGATAATTACTACCTTTCACTCCAGAAAACTCAACTTCAGCTGTAAACTCATTCCCAGAAGTTAAGGTTTTGCTTTTAAATAAAGAAACATATGACTTAATTGCACCTACGCTACCTTCTATAACTGCAGCATTAGCGTCTGATTTTATATTTATAAATTTAGGTAGTGCAGTAGCAGATAAAACTCCTAAGATAATGATTACAATGACTAGCTCAATTAGAGTGAAACCTGAATTGTTTGATAAGGGTATTTTATTTTTTAGCTTAGTCATTTGTTTTTATATACTCTTTTAATTTAGTGAATTTAAGCTCAATATAATGGCTAACTAACCGTTGATTATACAGTGATTTATAGGTGCTTTTACAAATTTCTGTGAAATTCATAGCGTCATCTTTAACTTGTTTTAAAATTAATGGATTAGATGCTTATATCTAATCAGTTTTCAAATCTTTTTTTCTGCAAAATTGAGGCTTTCTTAATCTAAGACTAAATTCAACAACATGAGGCCTATTGAACATAAAAGTGATAATGCGCATTACTATCATCAATAGATTTAAGTAAGATATAAGCTATTCAGTTTTTTATATTAGGACCGGCGGTGTTAGTTAGAACTTATTCAAAATTTGCAAAAAATAATCAGTTGTTTCATAGATTACACATAATTTCTTTGTTGCTCATAACTTTGATTTCGGCTTATCAATTACTGGAATTCAATCGAATTATTTTTTCTTTAGGGTTTGTCTGTATCGTTCCCTCAATAGTACTGCTGTCTAAATCATCGACATATAAGAGAAAATATTTAAATTAAACTGCAGTTGAGTAGTTTAATTAGCCTCCTAATTGGAGGTTTTTTAGATCTAGGGCTGAAATCGTCCCTGAGCGGCCTATTGAACATAAAGGTGATAATGCGCAATACCATTTCACCACTCAAGCAAAAACCACCCTCTAAGCCCCGTTTTTACCCCTTTAAATCGCTTTTAACTCGTAATTATGGATAGATGATTTTGCACCAACATAGGGAAAGTGTGTTTCAGTTAGATTTTGGCTGAAAGGCTTGTTTTCGTATGAGTGGTTTATTGGGTAAGATCGTAGGATCTATGATTTATTGTGAGATCAACTCGATATGATCAATTTCTATGGCTTGATCGTCATGCCGAGATCGCATACTATAAAAAACAGATGAAAAAAACCCCCGTCAGCTTGCCGGCTTTCGAGGGCAGTGCAATGCGATGCTACAACATCCATTGCGTGAGTGAACCGACGCGAAATCAGTTCACTGGGATTTACATACAGTTTAGAACAACCAGTTTTAAACTTCAAGTATCCTCGTAACCCTCACTTCTTCTATATAAATCTTTTGCTCATAAACTCGACTGTATTTACTACAGGGTAAATCGTTAAATTGCTAACCTAGCAGATGTTTGAAAAATGTTAGGGTGTGGTTGAATCGTAGTAGCCTAGGACGGGATTTATATTAAGTACGCGCTATTTTCACGCAATCGTTAACAACGTAGTACAGCGGCTAGTTTTGGTTCTAATCATAGGCCGTAAGAATAGAGTGAGCTATTAGCAATTGTGAGTATATTGGGTTTATCCCTTGCCGCATATGTTGTTGATGGATGTAGGGACTCTGATTAGGTGCTCATAAAGCATGAACCTACGAGTGGTATACTATGTTCGATACCACCCAGATATGGCGATATACACGGCTCCGAGCCTGATATAGACCCCTCTGGTTATACACTGCACCGCGAGATACTTTATTGTATTTTGCGTGGTAGAGTGTGGCCAG